>NZ_JACJQM010000199.1:0-7355 GCF_014696655.1 Nostoc sp. FACHB-888
CCCATTTTGCAAGTGCCGACCGGATGATACACCGTATCACAAGCTTCTCGGACGTAAGCAACGAGTGCTGCATCACTCTGCTTATCGGCACCAGGAGCGATTTCTTCACCGCGCAACTCATTAAAGGCACTTGCACCGAACAAGTTACGGAGTAATTTAATCCCTGCTACTAGCTTTTGCACATCAGCTTCACTTTGGAGATAGTTCATTTGAATCATCGGTGCGTCTTTGGGGTCGGGGGAACGCAAACTGACACTGCCAATGTTTTGAGGATGAGGCAAACAGACGAAACTTGTGAATCCCAAACCAGAGTGGGCATAACCAGGCGGCACTAACACAACGGGGCCGAAGAGAAACTGTAAATCTGGCGCAGCATCCAGATTACCCTCAGTATGCAAAAACAAGCCAGCTTCAGCGATACTACTGGTGCTTGCCGTGTGTAAATCCTGAGCTGCCTCGTGTGCCACGGACACAACAGGGTGATCTTGGAGGTTTTGACCAACACCCGGCAAATCAGCCACTACCGGAATTCCCAAGGCTTGCAGGTGTTTTGCATCACCAATACCGGAAAGCATCAGCAGCTTGGGCGAATCGAACGCACCAGCACTTAAAATCACTTCGGAGTTGACCCTAACCTGGTGCAGCGTGCTTTCGTGCAGGTATTCTACCCCAATAGTGCGGGTGCCTTCAAACAGCAATCGAGTGACCAACGCTCCTGTCGTTACCGTCAAATTGGGACGCTGGAGAATGGGTAGCAAAAAGGCAGCGGCGGCACTATGGCGATTACCATCCTTAATGGTCAACTGATAGAGTCCTGCCCCTAACTGCTGCATCCCATTAACATCAGGATTATGGTCATATCCTAGTGCCACCGCCGCGTCTACAAAGCGTTGAGATACTTCGGTAGGTGCAATGTGATCGGTAACACTTAACTCCCCATCGATCCCGTGAAACTCGGATGCGCCTCGCTGCTGGTTTTCTGATTTCTTGAAATAGGGCAAAACATTCTGATAACTCCAACCGGGATTTCCCAATGACTGCCAGTGGTCATAATCGTGAGGATTACCTCGCAAATAAATCATAAAATTAATCGAACTGCTGCCCCCCAGAACTTTGCCACGGGGACAAAAGATTTTGCGGTTATTTAGGTAGGGTTCTGGTTGGGAGAAATATGCCCAGTCCACCTCAGAACCCAGAAGACTGAGACATTGCGCCGGGATGTGAATCTCTGGTTTCGTATTGGGGTTACCCGCTTCGAGTAGTAACACAGTTGTGTCGCTGTCTTCTGTCAGACGGTTGGCGACAACGCATCCTGCCGAACCTGCACCAATCACAATGTAGTCGTAGTGAGTCATAAAATTCTCTTCCTCTATTGCCTGGAATGGATTTGCTATGTTCTCGTAGCACCGGAGGGTAGGGTTCCAGGCGGGCCAAGGGTTTCATCGCCCATCTCGGCAAAAATGTGTGCAAGCCGCGTCATGTCCAGGGTTTCTGTCTCATCCCGCATCCCCATTTCTGTAATTTACAAAGGTGCGATCGCTCCGCACCATCGCCTGCTTTGTAGGTCGAGTTCTGTCATCTCTGTTTCAAATATTTCTCGAACCAGTTCAACGCAGTTGTACTGGCAATCTCAAAGCCCTCTCCCTGGAAACCGTCAAAGTGTCCGCCCTTCAAGATTGTGAGAGACTTAGGCTCCATCGCACGCGCATGGACATCGGCGGTTAAATCGGCAGGTGAAAGAAAGTCCTTTTCACCCGTAATCAGGCATAGCGGCGTGGGAAAAATCGCCTCGATGTGAGGAGCCGGTTCGTAATAAAGGCAGTGTTCAATCGATTCAAAGGAGATTCGATTCTCCCATCTCCCTTCACTTGCGCTTTTGTTCGATTCAACCCAATTGAATGCGTCAGGTGTTGCAAGGAAACTGGGTTCACCAGGCAAAGCAACCAAAGGAAGGTAACTTACTTCTTTTGTTTGATACCGTTTTATCCGGTCTTGTAAAACCATCTTCGTGAGTTCTTCCAGTTGAAGTGGGGAGGCCACTCGGCGGGAGATGAGAAACGCATTCACCGCAGGCATCTGTGCTACGATCGCTTTCACGCGTGGATCAAATGCAGCCAGATGCAGCGCGTGACCGCCGCTATAAGAAAAACCCCACAGACCTATGCGCTCAGGGTCAACTTCGCTTTGTAGTTGAGTCCAGGTGATAGCATTACGAAAGTCTTCATGCTGCTCTGTAGGAAGCATTTGCCCACGCGGTTCTCCCTCACTAGCACCAAGGTAGCGATAATCGAACAGCGAAACGACAAACCCAGCTTGAGCGAATTTCTCGGCAAACTGCGGTAAACCCATTTCTTTGGTCAAGCCAATTCCATGAGCCATGACAATGGCCGGACAGCGCTCGCCAGATGCGACTTGATCCGGAGTGTAAAAGGTGACGGAACACTTTAGACCTTTACTTTCAAAACTGGTTCTTCTTTGCATAGCTGCTTACCCTCTCTTTTTTAAAGACCAGGAACATTAATGACTTGCAGTAACGATAGCTGCCATCAACTGCTCAATGTTCCAGCGACTGGTATATCGAATTCCATTAATAAATAAAGCTGGGGCAGCCGTTACTCCACTGTGTAATCCACTTTTTATATCTTGATTAATGCGAGCTATATGTATTTGACTGGATATATCTTGCAGAAATTGGGGAATATCAAGTCCTAAATTATTGGCATACTCCACAAGATCGCCGTTTCCTAACGCTTGTTGATGGGTGAACAAAATGTCGTGCATCTGCCAAAACTGACCTTGGGTGGCTGCTGCTTGGGCTGCTTCAGCTGCACGTTGAGCATAAAAATGTATTTGCGGCTGTGGAAAGTGGCGAAATACAAAACACAAGTCATTGACCTGTTGCTGGATTGCCTTGATTAATTGGTGAGTTTCGCCACAAGTAGAACACTGGTAGTCACCATATTGGACGAGTGTCACTGAAGTGCTTACCAATCCCTGAATATGATCTTGTTCTGAAATCGGCACAAGCAACCGATTATAATCGCCGAGACTCATGAAAGCACCTTTAAGGAAAGGAGTGCAGCAGGTAAAGACAGATGATTGCTATGAAACCTTTTTCAAAATTGGATAGATTGATTTGGCTCTGTTATCTGTTGCATAAACTCAATTTAGAGGGTTCACTCGATTTTGTCGCTGAGAAAAACTTCAGTTGATAAGCTGACAATTTAGACAGCTTATTAGCTGATAAATTTGACAGGTATGACGCTACAAGCTAACAATACCCCGCCTTAATGCAACGATCACAGCCTGAGTGCGATCCTCCACGCCCAGCTTACTCAAAATATGATTAATATGAAAATTGACAGTGCGTTCAGTAATATATAGAGCTTTGCTAATGGCTTGGGTACCCTTGCCAGTTGTAATGAGTTGAAGCACCTCTAACTCGCGATCGCTCAATTCTGGACTTGCCATGCGCTCTAAAAGTTTGGCACCGACGTGGGGTGGAATGTGCTTGTGTCCTTTGTGAACGGCGCGAATTGCAAAGAGCAATTCTTCTGGTTCAGCATCCTTGAGTAAATACCCTTTAGCCCCTGCCCGCAATCCCTGATAAATATCTTCATCGCCCTCGTAAGTTGTCAATACGATAATCCGAGCAGCAGGAAACTCGGTGCAGATGGCAGTAATCGCAGCGACTCCATCCATCTGGGGCATTCGTAAGTCCATCAAAGTTACATCTGGCTGTTTTTGACGAAAGACAGCGAGTGCCTCCTGACCATTCCCAGCTTGTCCAACAACTTGGATATCTGGCGCTTCTTCCAACATTGCAACCAAACCCTGACGTACAACGGGGTGATCGTCTACAACCAGAACACGAATGGCATTAAGTTGACTCATGATGGTTTTTCCTGCTGATTCACGGACACCGCAACTTCTGTTCCTTGTCCAAGGGCACTGTGGATCTGAATCTGTGCCCCAATAATCTCGGCACGTTCTGCCATGCCTAATAAACCAAAGCCATTGTGACTAGAATCTCGATCAATTGCAAATCCCTGTCCATCGTCCTTAATTCGTAATATGCATTGCATGGACTAATAGATTAGTTCAACGCGAATTTTAGTTGCTTTGGCATACTTAAGAGCATTCGTCAATGCTTCCTGTCCAATCCTCAGCAGATTATTCTCCACCTCAGAGGGTAGCGGATAGGGAATGCCGATGGCTTCACAGATAATGGTTGTACCAGTGGATAATTCTAGCTGACTTGTGAGGTGTTTGAAAGCGCTGAGTAAATCACTATTTTCTAACAAGTAGGGACGGCGTAGTGCCTCTACAGAGCGGCGTGCTTCTGAGAGTCCAGTTTGGGCTAAGTTCTGGACTTGAGCTAGGTGAGCCTGAGCTTTTTGAGGGTCTAATGTTATCTTGTTCGCAGCAGTTCTAGCGTGAATGATAACACCCGTGAATGACTGCGCTAGTGTATCGTGAATTTCTCGCGCCATGCGATTGCGTTCTTCCAGAATTGAGGCTTCTTCGGCGCGTTTGCGTTCACGCAGTGCTGCGTTGTGCAGTTCGCTAATATCAAGAATCACACCCAACATTCGCACAGGCTGTCCGGCTGCGTTATAAATGCCTCGACCTCTGCCAACTAACCAGTGAATATTACCATTCGGGTAGATGACTCGATATTCCGCTTCAAAATCTGTATGAGTTGCAAGAGCTGCTGTAACAGCTTGCTCGACCCGATGAATATCTTCTGGGTGAACGCGATCGCGCCATGCCTGATAGCTACTCTCAACTTCACCGGGTACTAACCCGAGCAATCGAGCGTGGTTATCGTTCCAATGTGTTGTATTATCAACGATACTCCAGTTCCAACTGCCAATATGGGTGAAATCCATCGTCAGCCTGCGTTGCTCTTCACTTTGGCGCAGGGCGTTTTCAACTTGCTGACGCTCTTTAATCTCCTGAGAAAGGAGCAAAGTCCGCTCAGTTACTTGTTGCTCCAACGTTTGGTGGTAATCGGCTAACAGTTTCTCTGCTTGTTTACGCTCGGTGATATCTTGAAAAGCTGCGATCGCATAAGCTACATTGCCCTGTTCATCAAAGATAGGAGTTCCCCACACCTCAACTGGAACTATTACACTGTTTTGGTGAATTTCGAGATCGTTAACTGTGGTGCATTCGCCGCTCAATGCCCGGATAGCTGGTAGTTTCTCAGTTGGATAGTTTTGATCTGTTCCCGCCAGATAAAATTGATAAACCTCTGGGATTTGCTCCGGAGCCACAGAAGGATCAATCCCTTTACCCATTAGCTGAATTCCCCGTTGATTGACGTAGTAAATGCGACCCGCCGCATCTAATACTCCAATTCCTATCGGAACCGCTTCTAAAAACTGTTTCATTCTACTTTCGCTCTTCCGTAGCTTTGAGTAGAGTTTGGCATTTTCAATCGCGATCGCTGCCTGAGATGATAACAGATTTAATATCTGCGATCTCTGTAGTGTAAATGCTCCAGCCGCTAATTTGTTTTCTAGATACAACATCCCCACTAGCTTACCTTGATTCAGCAGAGGCAAACATAAAATTGATTGAATTTGATTGTGTTGAATATATGGCTCATGAATAAAATTACCTTCATGAGTAGCATCATTTAAAATGACACATTCATTAGTACGAATAACATAATTAATAATTGATTCAGGTAGATGATTTGCAGTTGGAATAGATTGCAGTAATTGTGTAGTATAGACATTCTCACCCTCCTTGAGTTCACCAGATGCTTCAATCACCCATTTTCCTGAGTTTTCTAAAATTAGAAAACCTGTTTGTGCGCCAGCATTTTCGATTAATATCTTCATCAAAGAACTGAGTAACTTATCCAGTTCGATTTCACTCGAAATCGCAAGGGAAGCTTTCATCACTGCCGCTAAGTCGAAAGTAATGGGTGAGTGATTAGAGGTAGTTCCAGAATTTTTATGATTTGGCGAAGCCGCATCCGACGATTGAGGAAATAGCTGTGGATAGCGAGTTTCTAAATCTCTTACTTTCGCAGTTGCTCCCCACCGTTCATAGCAGTAGTGAGCTTCTTTCATGTAGGTTTGGGCAAACTTTTTTCTACCACGAGATAGGTAAAATTTGGCAGCTAACTCGTATGCTAATGCTTCTTCTTGAAAATACTCGTTGTCTCTAGCACCAAGAATTGCTTGTTCATAGAACTCTTCTGCTTCAAACCACTGACCCAAAACTCGCGCTTTCTCTGCCTGTAGCAAATGATATTTATGCAAATAATTCATGGGCGCGTAATGTGCCCATTGTTTCATTTTTTCCAGACTTTCCGTAATTTTTTCCAGGCTTTCTATTTGTGTTTGAGCACTGCTTTCGGAATAGGTTACAAGCTTTACCAGAGAAGTATAAAGGTAGTACAGAGGGAGGAGAGGTGACGCTGTGGCGCAGGCCAAATAACGTTCCGCTACGATTAAGGCTTCAAAGGCCCGAGTGTACTCAGAAAATAGATAGCATAGGATAAGTTTGTTGAAATAGACAACAAAGATACCATTTCCATCATTAACTGCTCCATGCTCTGGCAATTCGTTCTCCTCGTTGTAGGATTCGCCAATTAAACGGGATGGATTGGCTGAACGTCCCATCAAATTTAAAACAGATTGCTGAAATACTCAGGGCGGCCGCATCATGTCAATAAGACTAGACTATTCTCAATAGACGTAAAAATAATCTCGTTAAACCCTGCTTATTGACAAAGATTTTAGCGATCACTTTGAGCCTTGGAAAATAAATCAAGCCAGAAATACTGATTTTTTCGTTGATTCTCAATTTCAGTAGTCACTACGTATACTTTAGATGCGTTCGCCCTGCTGAAATACTTGATTTAAAGTGAGTGCCACTCCTTGTTTGAACTGACGCATTACTTCACTGTATTCTGCCATCTCACGATTAGCTTCTATGAGTTCCTTTCCGATGACGAAGGATTGCATACAGTAATTATGAGCGCAATAGGCGGCAAACTCTATATCTCCAGTTTCTAGTGCGCTTTGATAGCCTTCTAGTAACGGCGGCAATGAAACTCTTCCATGTTCTTTCCAGGGGATGACGAAGGTATTTACGACCATCAATGTTCTAGCTCTGAATACATGAGTAGGAAGTTGTGTTAACAGACTCAAAGCCACCTGTCCAAATTGGTAACCAGACTCAATGTCTTTGACCGTTCCGCAAAGAACTAACCCTAAGTTGGCATACGCAAAGGGAGACTCATAGGCATTGCCATATTGGATGGACAAGTTGACTTGTTTAAATACAAGTAGAGCCATCAAAGCAGGAGCAGTACTATAAGCAGCAATCATGAC